>NZ_AHCD03000033.1 GCF_000238295.3 Pseudoalteromonas rubra | reverse complement strand
CTCGGAATGACAATGAAAATTGTTGTTCTATAGAGTTTTCGAAAGAAAAATGCCGATTAATCATTTCTTTTATAAAGAACGGATTAATTAGCGTCTACTTTAGTATTACTTAACTTCTGGCGAAGTTAAAATCAGTCTTTGAATATACAGCCTGTGCTGAGATATGCACGGCAGGTTCAAAGTTATTTATTCTGAGGCTAAGCCGCCGAAGATATTGTCGCCGGGAGCATAGCTCGTCTATGTGACCAAGCAATATCTGATGGCAATAACGCATCAGGATAAAGAACGACGAAACTG